>NZ_JADYWE010000004.1 GCF_015864955.1 Salinibacterium sp. NK8237
TTAGTCCCTGCTTCCACATCCAGCCTATCAACGCAGTAGTCTAGCTGCGAGTCTCTCGGCCTAAGCCATGGAAATCTCATCTCGAAGCTGGCTTCCCGCTTAGATGCTTTCAGCGGTTATCCATTCCGAACGTAGCTAATCAGCGGTGCTCCTGGCGGAACAACTGACACACCAGAGGTTCGTCCATCCCGGTCCTCTCGTACTAGGGATAGATCTTCTCAAATTTCCTGCGCGCGCAGAGGATAGGGACCGAACTGTCTCACGACGTTCTAAACCCAGCTCGCGTACCGCTTTAATGGGCGAACAGCCCAACCCTTGGGACCTACTCCAGCCCCAGGATGCGACGAGCCGACATCGAGGTGCCAAACCATGCCGTCGATATGGACTCTTGGGCAAGATCAGCCTGTTATCCCCGAGGTACCTTTTATCCGTTGAGCGACAGCGCTTCCACAAGCCACTGCCGGATCACTAGTCCCGACTTTCGTCCCTGCTCGACTTGTCAGTCTCACAGTCAAGCTCCCTTGTGCACTTACACTCGACACCTGATTACCAACCAGGTTGAGGGAACCTTTGGGCGCCTCCGTTACTTTTTGGGAGGCAACCGCCCCAGTTAAACTACCCACCATGCACTGTCCCTGAACCGGATTACGGTTCGAAGTTAGATATCCAATATGACCAGAGTGGTATTTCAACAATGACTCCACCTGAACTAGCGTCCAAGCTTCACAGTCTCCCACCTATCCTACACAGGCCACACCGAACACCAATACAAAGCTATAGTAAAGGTCACGGGGTCTTTCCGTCCTTCTGCGCGTAACGAGCATCTTTACTCGTAGTGCAATTTCGCCGAGTTCGCGGTTGAGACAGCTGGGAAGTCGTTACGCCATTCGTGCAGGTCGGAACTTACCCGACAAGGAATTTCGCTACCTTAGGATGGTTATAGTTACCACCGCCGTTTACTGGGGCTTAAATTCACAGCTTCGCCTTACGGCTAACCGTTCCTCTTAACCTTCCAGCACCGGGCAGGCGTCAGTCCGTATACATCGTCTTGCGACTTAGCACGGACCTGTGTTTTTAGTAAACAGTCGCTTCCCACTGGTCTCTGCGGCCCTGCAGCGCTCCCGGAGTAAATCCGTTCACGCCTTAGGCCCCCCTTATCCCGAAGTTACGGGGGCATTTTGCCGAGTTCCTTAACCACGATTCTCTCGATCTCCTTAGTATTCTCTACCTGATCACCTGAGTCGGTTTGGGGTACGGGTAACTTGAACCTCGCGTCGATGCTTTTCTTGGCAGCATAGGATCACTGATTTCGTCCGTGAGGACTACCCATCGAGTCTCAGCCGTAATGAGAGACGGATTTGCCTATCTCTCGGCCTACATTCTTAGACCGGGACAACCATCGCCCGGCTCAGCTACCTTCCTGCGTCACACCTGTTAATACGCTAACCGCACCAGAATAGGGTCGTACGCTAGGCCCCACGCCTCACCCCGAAGGGATTGGTCTAGGGGATTCAGATACTTAGCATTACTGGATTGGTTTGGGCGGTTCTTCGTCAGTACGGGAATATCAACCCGTTGTCCATCGACTACGCCTGTCGGCCTCGCCTTAGGTCCCGACTTACCCAGGGCGGATTAGCCTGGCCCTGGAACCCTTGATCATTCGGAGGACGGGTTTCTCGCCCGTCTTTCGCTACTCATGCCTGCATTCTCACTCGTGTAGGCTCCACGGCTGGTTTACACCGCCGCTTCACTGCCCACACGACGCTCTCCTACCACTCCGTACGGCTGAACCACGAAGGCTTACCTATAATACGAAATCTACAACTTCGGTGGTGTGCTTGAGCCCCGTTACATTGTCGGCGCGGAATCACTTGACCAGTGAGCTATTACGCACTCTTTCAAGGGTGGCTGCTTCTAAGCCAACCTCCTGGTTGTCTATGCAACTCCACATCCTTTCCCACTTAGCACACGCTTGGGGACCTTAGTTGGTAGTCTGGGCTGTTACCCTCTCGACGATGAAGCTTATCCCCCACCGTCTCACTGCTGCGCTCTCACTTACCGGCATTCGGAGTTTGGCTAACGTCAGTAACCTTTTAGGGCCCATCAGCTATCCAGTAGCTCTACCTCCGGCAAGAAACACGCAACGCTGCACCTAAATGCATTTCGGAGAGAACCAGCTATCACGAAGTTTGATTGGCCTTTCACCCCTATCCACAGCTCATCCCCTCAGTTTTCAACCTAAGTGGGTTCGGTCCTCCACGTGCTCTTACACACGCTTCAACCTGGCCATGGATAGATCACTTCGCTTCGGGTCTAGAACCAGCGACTAAAACGCCCTATTAAGACTCGCTTTCGCTACGGCTGCCCCACACGGGTTAACCTCGCCACTGATCACTAACTCGCAGGCTCATTCTTCAAAAGGCACGCTGTCACAGCTACTAAGGCTGCTCCAACGGTTTGTAAGCAAACGGTTTCAGGTACTATTTCACTCCCCTCCCGGGGTACTTTTCACCTTTCCCTCACGGTACTTGTCCGCTATCGGTCATCTGGAAGTATTTAGGCTTATCAGGTGGTCCTGACAGATTCACACGGGATTTCTCGGGCCCCGTGCTACTTGGGATACTCTTCGGACCATTGCAACATTTCGACTACCGGGCTGGCACCGTCTATGGCTGGGCTTTCAATCCCATTCGTCTATATCACTTTGTAATCCTTGCTGTACGGCAGTAACAGCTGAAAAGTCCCACTACCCCGACCATGCAACGCCTGCCGGCTATCACACATGATCGGTTTGGCCTCTTCCGGTTTCGCTCGCCACTACTAACGGAATCACGGTTGTTTTCTCTTCCTGTGGGTACTGAGATGTTTCACTTCCCCACGTTCCCTCTACCCGCCCTATATATTCAGGCGGGAGTCACTGAGTCGTCTTGCAACGCCCAGCGGGGTTTCCCCATTCGGAAATCCTCGGATCAAAGCTCTATTATCAGCTCCCCGAGGCTTATCGCAGATTTATACGTCCTTCTTCGGCTCCAGATGCCAAGGCATCCACCGTTTGCCCTTAGAAAATTGATATCACATGAGTATAAGAATCGATCGCAACACTAAAAGTGTTGAGATTGACCAATGAATTATTCCCCACAACCAAAGCTGTGAGGGTCATCGTTTATTTCTTGTGATCCGACCTTTCGGTCGAATCTAAGATGCTCGCGTCCACTGTGTAGTTCTCAAAATACGGGCGGTATCCTCCACCACAACCCCAAAGGGAAGCAGTACCAGGATCCGTTAGACCCAAACACCCTTACGGGTGTTC
The DNA here is from genome assembly GCF_015864955.1 of Salinibacterium sp. NK8237. NCBI lineage: Bacteria > Bacillati > Actinomycetota > Actinomycetes > Micrococcales > Microbacteriaceae > Salinibacterium > Salinibacterium sp. NK8237. Next base: position 3,311 of record NZ_JADYWE010000004.1, read on the forward strand.
CAGTCCTAAGGTACGAACACAAATCTTACGATCCGTGGCCGGTCCCTCAGGACCCAACAACGTGCAAAGACCAGCACCCCTGAAACCCCTCGTTCCAACCAACAAAAGCTGGCGTACTAAAGAAACAACAGTTCCTCTGATCACAATGTCAATGTTCCACCCATGAGCGCCGTCCAACCCGAACAGGCTGGTACGACTTATGCAACATAAATTCGGCAATCTTTGACTCTGTGTATACCGCAGAGACGAAAACCGAGTTGCACATGCTCCTTAGAAAGGAGGTGATCCAGCCGCACCTTCCGGTACGGCTACCTTGTTACGACTTAGTCCTAATTACCAATCCCACCTTCGACAGCTCCTCCCCTTGCGGGTTAGGCCACTGGCTTCGGGTGTTACCGACTTTCATGACTTGACGGGCGGTGTGTACAAGGCCCGGGAACGTATTCACCGCAGCGTTGCTGATCTGCGATTACTAGCGACTCCGACTTCATGAGGTCGAGTTGCAGACCTCAATCCGAACTGAGACCGACTTTTTGGGATTCGCTCCACCTCGCGGTATTGCAGCCCTTTGTATCGGCCATTGTAGCATGCGTGAAGCCCAAGACATAAGGGGCATGATGATTTGACGTCATCCCCACCTTCCTCCGAGTTGACCCCGGCAGTCTCCTTTGAGTTCCCACCATTACGTGCTGGCAACAAAGAACGAGGGTTGCGCTCGTTGCGGGACTTAACCCAACATCTCACGACACGAGCTGACGACAACCATGCACCACCTGTTTACGAGTGTCCAAAGAGTGAACTATTTCTAGCCCGTTCTCGTATATGTCAAGTCTTGGTAAGGTTCTTCGCGTTGCATCGAATTAATCCGCATGCTCCGCCGCTTGTGCGGGCCCCCGTCAATTCCTTTGAGTTTTAGCCTTGCGGCCGTACTCCCCAGGCGGGGAACTTAATGCGTTAGCTGCGACACAGAAACCGTGGAATGGCCCCTACATCTAGTTCCCAACGTTTACGGCATGGACTACCAGGGTATCTAATCCTGTTCGCTCCCCATGCTTTCGCTCCTCAGCGTCAGTAACGGCCCAGAGATCTGCCTTCGCCATTGGTGTTCCTCCTGATATCTGCGCATTCCACCGCTACACCAGGAATTCCAATCTCCCCTACCGCACTCTAGTCTGCCCGTACCCACTGCAGGCTGGGGGTTGAGCCCCCAGTTTTCACAGCAGACGCGACAAACCGCCTACGAGCTCTTTACGCCCAATAATTCCGGATAACGCTTGCACCCTACGTATTACCGCGGCTGCTGGCACGTAGTTAGCCGGTGCTTTTTCTGCAGGTACCGTCACTTTCGCTTCTTCCCTACTAAAAGAGGTTTACAACCCGAAGGCCGTCGTCCCTCACGCGGCGTTGCTGCATCAGGCTTGCGCCCATTGTGCAATATTCCCCACTGCTGCCTCCCGTAGGAGTCTGGACCGTGTCTCAGTTCCAGTGTGGCCGGTCACCCTCTCAGGCCGGCTACCCGTCGTAGGCTTGGTGAGCTATTACCTCACCAACTACCTGATAGGCCGCGAGTCCATCCTTGACCGAAATTCTTTCCAGCTCCTCACCATGCGGCGGAAGCTCGTATCCGGTATTAGACGTCGTTTCCAACGCTTATTCCAGAGTCAAGGGCAGGTTACTCACGTGTTACTCACCCGTTCGCCACTAATCCACCAGAGCAAGCTCCAGCTTCATCGTTCGACTTGCATGTGTTAAGCACGCCGCCAGCGTTCATCCTGAGCCAGGATCAAACTCTCCATAAATGTTTTTTAGCAACCACAAGCAAGCTTGCAGAAGCACATTGTGTGCAAGGACTAACCGGAATAGGTCAGAACCCTGCAAGTTTGAAACTGACAGAACAAATCAATACTGACTTGCTTTGTTGTTTATATCTTTTTCCAAAGGAATCCGCTGCACTCCCACAACCAACCCGAAATAGGTTGATTATAAAAAGCACAGTCGGGTTTTTGGCATTTGACATTGTGCACGCTGTTGAGTTCTCAAGGATCGGACGCTCCTGACCTCCACCGCAAAACGGCTTCACCCCAGGGCTTTCAAAACCTGTGTTGGCAACCTCCGCCAAAAGCGAAAGGCAACCTGTCTAACTTACCAGCTTCACCGCGCTTGGCAAACCAACCGAAATGCACCAGAACGGCACACCACAACGGACCAACACGCGAATAAAGCGGGTTCTCATCCTAAGATCTGACACCGCAACCCACAAGAGGTAAACCGATGTTTGACTCGACCACAACTCTAAAGTTGTGGAGGATGGTGGCCCCCACTTGAGGCCGGAAACCTAGCAGCAGAACTGCCCGGGACTTCCGCACCTTTGGGGTGACAAGAGGAAACATTACGTGCATTTCGTCCCCCTCGCCAACACCACGTGCATCCCGGGCGCGTCGCGTCTCGGCACGCGCCTAAACACGGCGATATGTACCACTTGTGGGCTTCGCGGGCCGCGCGACGTGCGCTGGTGTTCACAGCATCCGCATCTCTTCAGAAGCGACAGAACCGCGCACCCAACCGAGATGAATACGCCAAGATAGTTTCGTGCCCAGTTTCACCACACGAGCCGCACGGCTCGACGACGCCGAAGAACTCGCTGCCGTGCATACGCAGTGTTGGAAAGAGACGTACGCCGGACTCTTTCCCGAGCAAGCGTGGAGCACCGAGGCCCGCCAGCGACGCGAAGCGATGTGGAACGAGCTGCTCACCGATAGCAACACCACGACGGTGGTCGCTGAAGTCCGTTCCCGTATCGTCGGCCTTGCTCACGCGCACCATAACCGCGATGAACCCAATTTGCCGCCCGAAGAACTCGCCATGATCTACGTCTTAACGAGTGCCCACGGAACAGGCGCCGGCCAGGCGTTGATCGACGCCGCCTTGGGAGGCGCCGCCGCAAGCGTCTGGGTGCTTGAACAGAATCCTCGCGCCCGAGCCTTTTACGCCAAGAATCGCTTCATGTACGACGGCACCGTTCGCGAGATGGACTTCAATCCGAACATTCGCGAACTCCGCCTCGCCCGTTCATAACGGAGCCGCTCTCAGCAGATACGGTAGCGTCTAGACGCAACACTCTAATAATCATATTATTAGACAATCACAGGGTGTAGAGCTGCGTTCGCAGCACCACCGCTGCTTCGACGCAAGGGAATGCAATGACTTGGATGGTAACCGGCGGTGCTGGCTATATCGGCGCCCACGTGGCTCGCGCACTACTGGATTCCGGAATGAAGACGGTCGTCGTCGATGATCTTTCCAGCGGATTTGCGGGCTTTGTCCCCGACGGTGCCGTGTTCGTGCAGGCAGACATCCGAGACAAAAATGCTCTCATAGAGGCAATGCTGACGCACGGCGTAACCGGCGTCATCCACGTCGCAGGCTTCAAATACGCCGGAGTTTCCGTGCAGCGACCGCTTCACACCTATACGCAAAACGTCACCGGCACCGTTATCTTGCTCGAAGCGATGCACGAAGCGAAGGTCGATCAGATCGTATTCTCGTCGAGTGCCGCGGTTTTTGGGACCCCCGACGTCGACCTCGTGACGGAAGACACAGCGAAAGACCCCCTCTCTCCTTATGGCGAATCTAAACTGATCGGCGAATGGCTGCTGCGTGACCAGGCCGTCGCGAGCGGCCTGCGTCACACGTCGCTGCGCTACTTCAATGTCGTTGGCTCCGGCGACCCCGATGTCTACGACACCAGCCCCCACAATCTCTTTCCCCTCGTGTTCGAAGCGCTCGTCGCCGGCAAGACGCCCCGAATCAACGGCACCGACTACCCCACCCCCGATGGCACGAACGTGCGCGACTACGTGCACGTCGCCGATATCGCCGCCGCTCACGTCGCCGCTGCCCGCCGGCTGGAAGCGAAAGAGGCAATCGAGTCCGCCTACAACCTGGGAAGCGGGAACGGACTCTCCGTCGCAGAAATCATGACCGCCATCGCGAGCGTCACTGGAATCGACTTCATCCCGGATGCCGCACCTCGCCGTCCTGGCGATCCGCCCCGCATCGTCGCGAACGGCGACCTCGCAGCGCGCGACCTCGACTGGAAAATGCGGCACACCGCAGAAGAAATGGTTCAGAGCGCCTGGGACGCCCGCCTTCGTGCCGAGAAAACCGGCGCTGCTCAAGGAAGTGCAGAATGACCTCGAAGATCACCAAACGCCCCACCACCCTCGCCGATGGCCGTGAGCTCATCTACTTCGACGACGCCGACACCACGCTCGGCGAAGAGCGATCAGTCGACAGCAGAGTGCTCGACCCTCGACCAGCGACCGCAACCATGCGGCAGGACATCCTGACGGGAGAATGGGTCTCCGTCGCCGCCGCACGCCAAAACCGAGTCTTCCTCCCGCCCGCAGATCAAGATCCTCTGGCGCCGCAGACTCCTCAGAACCCGTCGGAAGTTCCCGCACTCTATGACGTGGCTGTTTTCGAGAACCGTTCACCGTCATTCGGGCCAGCCCTCGCCGGAAGCGAAAACAGCCCGACCGGGCTCGAGGACCTTGCCGAACTCGGCCTCGGCCGCACCCGCAGCTCGATTGGCCGCTGCGAGGTGGTCTGCTTCAGCCCTGACCACGAAGGATCGTTCGGCACTCAAACCCCGAGCCGCGCACGCACCGTCATTGAAGCGTGGGCGGATCGCACCGAGGCGCTCTCGGCACTCGAAGGCGTGCAGCAGGTGTTTCCGTTCGAGAACCGTGGTGAAGCGATCGGCGTCACGCTGCTTCACCCGCACGGTCAGATCTACTCTTACCCGTACATCACGCCCAAAACACAGCGGACTTTGGATGCGATCGATCGCACGAGCCCCGACATGTTTCAGCGCATCCTCGACTTCGAACGCGCGGGCGACCGTGTTGTGCTGAGTGGAGAGAACTGGACTGCCTTCGTGCCATTCGCCGCACGCTGGCCCATCGAAGTTCACATGCTGCCGCACCGTCAGATTCCTGATTTCGCCGCCACCTCCTCAGAAGAACGCGACGAACTGGCCACGATGTACCTCAAGCTGCTTCGGGGAATCGATGCCCTGTACGACACCCCAACGCCCTACATCGCGGCTTGGCATCAAGCCCCCGCAAACCGTGCACGCGACACATTCCGACTGCACCTCCAACTGACGTCGCCTCGACGCGCGGCAGACAAACTGAAGTACCTCGCCGGATCTGAATCGGCAATGGGCGCCTGGATCGCTGACGTCACGCCAGAGTCCGCAGCCGAAAACATCCGAAAGGCAATCGAACGAGCATGAGCGACACAGTGCAGCAACTTGGCCAGCGTTTCAAGGAACTAACCGGCCACGACCCGGAAGGCGTCTGGTCGGCACCCGGCCGCGTCAACCTCATTGGCGAACACACCGACTACAACGAAGGCTTCGTGCTGCCGTTCGCCATCGATCGCCGCACCCGCGCCGCCGTTGGGCTGCGCGCCGACGGGGTGATCCGCGTCACCAGCACCTTCGATGACACCGCGGTGCAGCTTCCGCTTTCCGGACTCGACGCGGCGCGTTCCGCCGGCGACATTGTCGGCTGGAGCGCGTATCCGCTCGGCGTCGCCTGGGCTCTCGGCCAACACGGCGCAGACCTGAACAGTGTGCCCGGAGTCGACATTCTCATTGATTCGACCGTGCCCGTCGGTGCCGGCCTTTCTTCGTCGGCTGCGATTGAGAGTTCCGTCGCTTTGGCCCTCAACGATCTCTGGGCACTCGGACTTTCGCGCGAGCAACTCGCCAAGGTAGGACAACTCGCCGAGAACGAGGTCGTCGGTGCTCCCACCGGAATCATGGACCAGTCTGCGTCTCTCTTGGGCGCCACCGACTCCGCCGTGTTCCTCGACTGCCGCACCCTCGAGGTCGAGGTCGTGCCGCTCGGACTTGCTCCAGCGGAATTGAGCATTCTCGTGATGGACACACGCGTGTCGCACTCTCACGCGACCGGCGGCTATTCCGAACGCCGCGCATCCTGCGAAGCCGGAGCAGCTGCGCTAGGCGCTTCATCGTTGCGCGATGTGAGCGTCGCTGATCTTGAGCGCGCTCAAGAAATTCTTGACGACGAGACGTTCCGCCGAGTCCGTCACGTGGTCACCGAAAATCAGCGCGTGCTGGACACCGTTCGCGCCCTCAACGAAGAAGGCCCGCTCGCCATTGGTGCGCTGCTTGATGCATCGCACGTGTCGATGCGCGACGACTTCGAAATCTCCATCCCCGAACTCGACCTTGCCGTCGAAACAGCACGCGAACACGGCGCGATTGGAGCACGGATGACCGGAGGAGGCTTCGGCGGAGCAGCAATCGCTCTCGTTCCGCACGCCCGAGTGTCAGAAGTCGAAGTCGCGGTGAAGGAAGCCTTTGCAGCCCGCGGATTCACCGAACCCATGACGTTTACCGTGACTCCCTCTCAGGGAGCAGAACGGAACGATGCCGACTAGGCAGAGTTTCTGAAACTCACAACGCGACAACGACCGGTGGTGGAGATGGGGGGAATTGAACCCCCGTCCACTGCTGTAATTCTGTGCCTTCTACGGGTGTATCTTGTGCAGACGTTCTACTCGGCTCTGATCTTTGCCACAAGCACCTAGATCAACAAGCCCAGCCAGAGTGAAAGTCCCACGTAGCCCTCAGGCGTAACTACGCAGCAATCTCTCTAAATTGCGCCAGAATCCGGGTAGAGAGCATTCCCGGTCTGACGGACTTCTTTAGTGCGCTCGCTTAGGCAGCGAGGGCGAAGTCAGTGCGCTTTGAATTGGCACTTATAGTTTGCAGTCATCGTTAACGAGATAAGGCTGCATTCTCGACCCGCTTCTCACAGTTTTGCAGGCAATGTCGAAACCGATCATCCCCCTGTGTGGGTCGTTGTCGCGCTGTGGAGTTATCAAATACCACCTGATCAACAGGTAGCCCTCTAGTGTAGGTCGGATTCGGCGCCGTTGCCAGCCCTACAGCCCTCTAGCGAACGCTGCCAGCGAACGCAACGCCCCCATCCAGCATTCGCGAAGTAGATTTGGTTCATGACCGATACAACTCAAGCCTCACCAGCCAAGACCACCATGTTCGGCGCAGACTGGTGCCGTGACTGCGTGCGCTCCGAAGCCCTCCTCAACTCGTTGAACATCGACTGGGAAAAAGTTGATGTTGAGAAGGATCCCGCAGCAGCAGATCGCGCGCACGCCATCAGCGGACGCCTCAACATTCCCGTCGTGCACTTCACGGACGGAACCTTCCAGGTGGAGCCCAGCGACAAGGAGCTGAAGGCCAAGCTCGAAGAACTCGGCGCCATCTAACAATGACCCTCGTCATCACTGTTCGAGGCGAGCATGAATCTTGGCACCCTGCCGAACGCGGCATCGTGCATCTGGCGGTATCGATAGATGGTCCTGACCGGAGTGAGGTCTTCGATGCTGCACTGCAGTCATCGAGTCGGGTGCATGCCCTCCTCGCCAAGCTCGCCTCGAACGATGGTGCAATTACCCGATGGTCGTCCGACACCGTGCGCGTCACCTCTCAGCGGCCGTGGAATAACGCCGGCCAACAGCTGCCGCTCGTACACTCTGCCGCGATCGACTACGTCGCACGATTCAAAGACTTCGACGCTCTGGCCCTCTTCATCGAGTACGTCAGTGCGGTCGACAACACTGCGGTGAAATACGTTGAGTGGGAACTCACCGAAGAATCCACTCGTGCCGCACACGCACACACCCGACGCCTCGCTGTCACGGATGCTCTCACCAAGGCACATGAATATGCGGCAAGTGTCGGGCTCACCGAGGTAACGGCTCTCGCCATAGCCGATCCGGGCATGCTCGATCATGTCGGGCCCGGAGGCGATCCAGGCATGCTCGCCGGAGCGTCTGCCATGAGGATGTCAGGAACGCCCGCGAATGGCGGCCAGCTGAGCCTCAACCCAGAGAAGATCGCCATCGCTGCACGCGTCGAGGCGCGATTCAGCGCACGCTAACGAGCGCGAAAAAGGAGCGCGGAACGAAGTTCCGCTACTCCCCCATGTTTTTGCGGGCGGCCATCGCGCGGTCCGACTCGCGCTTATCCTGACGCTCACGCAGCGTCTGACGCTTGTCATACTCGCGCTTACCCTTAGCAACCGCGAGCTCTACTTTGGCGCGGCCATCCAAAAAATAGATCGACAGGGGAACGAGCGTGTAGCCGCCCTGCTTGATCTTGTTGTGAATCTTTAGGATCTGCTCTTTGTGCAGCAACATCTTTCGCTTTCGACGCGGAGGATGATTGTTCCACGACCCTTGAAAAAACTCAGGAATATGCACGGCATCCAACCAGGCCTCAGCATGGTCGTCAATGTAGCCGTAGCCATCGATCAGGCTGGCCCGCCCTAACCGCAGAGACTTGACCTCAGTACCCGACAGCACAAGACCAGCCTCAAAGGTGTCTTCAATGCTGTAGTCGTGGCGCGCCTTACGGTTGCTGGCAACAACCTTTCGGTCACCTTCCTTGGGCATGGTTCACTTCTCTCTTCGATACGTTGGGTGCCGCAATGCTACGGCGGATGCCGACAGTGCAGCAGACCAGTTTAGCGCGAGAGCGGCCCGGCGACTACACCTTCAAATATCGGCTGATCGCCACCCCGGCGGATACGGCTGCAAGTGCTGCCCCGGAGACGATGAGAATGGGCACAACCAGCAGCGCCTCTTCCATTCCGAGCAGGCTCGTATTGACGGGAAGGGTCGAGGCGAGATAGCCGCGAACGAAGAACTGCACAATCGCGACGATGGCGCCGCCCGCTAGGACTGATCCGATCAGCGAGGCAAAGACACCCTCAAGAATGAATGGCGTCTGGATGAACCGGTTTGACGCCCCCACGAGTCTCATAATGCCGAGCTCTCGCCGTCGAGAGAACGCGCTCAGCCGGATGGTCGTGGCAATGAGCAGGACCGCAGCGACCAGCATTAGACCAGCGACCCCAATCGCGGTGTAACTAGCGGCGTTCAGAATCGAAAAAATCGGCTCTAGATAGGCCCGCTGATCTTCAACACTTTCGACTCCTGCAAGTCCAGACAGACTCTCGATGAGCACGTCGGCCTGCTCGGGGTCGACGAGGTTCACCCGGAAGCTCTCGTTCAACGACTCCGGGGTAATGATGCCTTCGAAGGTCGAGTCAGCGAACTGCACCTTGAAATTCTCGTAGGCCTGCTCATGCGTCTCAAACTCGACGTCGTTGATGTACGGTGCGAGGGTCGGTGAATCAAGCTGTTGCTGCACGGCAGCGATCTGGTCTTCCGTTGCCTCAGCAAGGGTGCAATTGCCGGTGGTGTCGATCTCCGTGCACATGTACACCGCCACTTGAGCACGGTCGTACCAGTACCCCTTCATCTGCCCAATTTGCATTTGCAGAAGAATGGATGCGCCGACGAAGGTCAGGGAGATGAAGGTCACCAAAACAACGGAGACCACCATCGAGAGATTGCGGCGAAGTCCGCTGCCGACCTCTCCTAAGATCAGTCCGAGCCTCATGCGTCGAGCCCCTCACCCTGCGACGACGGCGTCATTGGTCGAGCGGGAGACTGGGCTGCAGGAAACGCGGCGGACGCGGGTTTGCTTGCCGCCGGATGCGGAATGCGGCCCTGAGTCGGAACCGTCTGAGTTTGGTATCCGCCCTGAAGTTCGTCACGCACAATCTGCCCACCGATGAGTTCGATGACTCGGCGCTTCATCTGGTCGACAATGCCGGCATCGTGGGTTGCCATCAGTACGGTCGTGCCGCCGAGGTTGATGCGCTCAAGGAGCGTCATAATTCCCGCAGCGGTCGCCGGGTCAAGGTTTCCTGTCGGCTCATCCGCAAGCATGATTGCAGGCTTATTAACGACGGCGCGAGCAATCGCCACACGCTGCTGCTCACCGCCGGAAAGTTCGTGAGGGAACCGGCCCGACTTGCCGGCCAGACCGACCATTTTTAGGGCATCCGGAACGGCCTCTTGAATGAAGCCGCGGCTCTTGCCAATCACCTGAAGCGTGAACGCCACATTATCGAAGACCGTCTTGTTCGGCAGCAGGCGGAAGTCTTGGAAGACGACACCGAGGTTACGGCGGAAATAGGGCACCTTGCGGCTCGACAGCGTATTGAGGTGTTGCCCGAGCACATGAATGGAACCCTTCGAGGGGTTCTCCTCTTTGAGGATCAGGCGCAAAAAGCTCGACTTGCCCGAGCCGGAAGCGCCAACCAAAAACACGAACTCGCCCTTGAGGATCTCAAGGTCAACAGAGTTCAGCGCCGGTCGTGTCGTGCCCGGATACGACTTCGAAACAGAATCAAAACGAATCATTTGGAGCCAGCCTAAGGAGCCGTGCCTGAGAACTCGGCAGCGACGCACCGCAGGCACGTACTCACAGGATGGCCCAGTTCAGGGCACACCGGCAGCGGATGACCGATCAGTGGCGCCCTAGGTAGACCGAGCGGTCGTGGTTACTCGATTGCGCGCTTGCGCCATTTGATTCCGGCCGAGATGAAACCGTCGAGGTCACCATCGAACACATTCGAAGGATTGTTGACCTCGAATTCGGTGCGGAGGTCTTTCACCATTTGATACGGCGCCAAAACGTAGCTGCGCATCTGGTCGCCCCAGCTCGCGGTAATGACACCCGCGATTTCCTTCTTAGTGGCCGCTTCTTGCTCGCGCTGCAGTAGCAAGAGTCGCGACTGCAACACGCGCATGGCGGCAGCACGGTTCTGAATCTGGCTCTTTTCGTTCTGACAACTCACCACAATTCCCGTGGGCAAGTGGGTGATGCGCACCGCGGAGTCCGTCGTGTTAACCGACTGGCCGCCGGGACCGGAGGACCGGAAGACATCGACACGGATGTCGTTCTCGGGAACTTCGACAACATCCGTAGTCTCAATAAGAGGAACAACTTCGACCGCGGCAAAACTCGTCTGGCGCTTGCCTGCTGAGTTGAACGGGCTCATGCGAACGAGACGGTGCGTGCCAGCCTCAACACTGAGCGTTCCGAAAGCGAAAGGAGCGTCGACCTCGAAGGTCGCTGACTTGATGCCGGCTTCTTCGGCATAGCTCGTGTCGAGCACGCGTGTGGGATAGGAGTGCTGCTCGGCGTACCGCAGATACATGCGCAACAGCATTTCGGCGAAATCGGCGGCGTCAACGCCTCCGGCTCCCGCGCGAATGGTGATGACAGCGGGTCGCTGATCAAACTCGCCGTTGAGGAGGGTTTGCACCTCAAGGTCGCCCAAGGTCTTCGTGATGCCCCTGAGCTCGGCGCGAGCATCCGCTGCAGCCTGATCGTCACTCTCTTCATTCGCCAACTCGACCATGATCTCGAGATCATCAAGGCGACTCGAAATGGAGTTGATCTTGGCCAGCTCGGCCTGACGGTGACTGAGGTCACTCGTGACCTTCTGCGCCTTATCGGTGTCATCCCACAGATCGGGGGCACCAGCCGCCTCGCTTAATCGTGCGATCTCCGACGTGAGCCGGTCGGTGTCGACCACCTGGCGAATGTCCGCAAAGGTGGAGCGCAGCGCCGCGATGTCGTCAGAAAAGTCCAGTTCATCCATGTCACCAACCAGACTACCCGCGAACCCCACACGACACCTGTTGGCCTCGCGCCCGTTCGCGCGCATACTGTGGCCCGCACGACATATTATGGACGGCGATGAGCACAACAGAACAACCCTTTAGCTGGCGCTCGATCGGGCTTCCCGTTCTCTTGCCGACACTGCTTTTTTCGATCGGTGAAGGTGCGATCATCCCGCTGATTCCGATCGCGGCTGACAGCCTAGGGGCGACTCTGGCAATTGCTGGCCTCGTCGCAGCCGTACTGACCCTCGGCGAGCTGTTCGGCAATATTCCGAGCGGATGGCTCATCTCCCGTGTGGGCGAACGCCCGGCCATGATCGGCGCGAGTGCACTCTCCATCATCGGAGTCGTGATCGCGATTCTCGCCCCCAACCCCGTCGCACTCGGATTCGGTGTGCTGCTGCTCGGACTGGCTGCCGCCGTGTTTGCTTTGGCGCGACATGCTTTTCTCACGAGCTTTGTACCCGTCGCCTACCGTGCACGCGCACTCTCTACACTCGGCGGAACCTTCCGGCTTGGCATCTTTATCGGTCCCTTCATCTCTGCCGGGGTCATTCACCTCACCGGCACCGTGACTGCTGCCTTCTGGATTCATGTTGTCGCCGCATTGGCCGCGGCCGCGGTGCTCCTTCTCCTCCCCGACCCCGCGACAACCTTCGGAGCGGTGCATACCACTCGCGTCAACAACCGCACGCTGCGGGACGGCGAAGCGCTGGTAGAGCAAGAATCACACGGGCTTTTCGCTACCGTGCACCGCAATCGTGCGCTGCTCTCACGCCTCGGGCTCGGTGCCGCCGTTATCGGAGCAATGCGTGCGAGTCGTCAGGTGATTTTGCCGCTGTGGGCCGTGAGCATCGGGCTCGCCGACACCAATACCGCGATCATCATCGGCATCGCCGGGGCCGTGGACTTCGCCCTCTTCTATACGGGCGGTCAAATCATGGACCGCTTCGGCCGACTCTGGACCGCCGTGCCTTCTCTCATTGGTCTCGGCATCGGCCACCTCGTGCTTTCGTTCACCCACGACTCAGCGCAGAACGTGGGATGGTTCATCTTCGCCGCCATGTTCCTGTCACTCGCGAACGGTCTGGGCAGCGGCATCCTGATGACCCTCGGCGCCGACCTTGCTCCGCAAGACAACCCCGCTCCGTTCCTCGGAGCCTGGCGCTTTACCGGAGGCGTCGGCCAGGCATCCTCTCCCCTGCTCATCGCGGGGATAACGGCCGTGGCCTCCATCTCCTTTGCTGCGGGGGCGGTAGGAATACTCGGTCTCATCGGCGCTGGAATCATGGTGCGGTACGTGCCGCGCTACATCACGAAACCGCAGCGCTAGTCACCACGATCAAGTCGGTGCCGGCCGGTCTTCTCCGGCGAGCCCGGAGCCCTAGACTGGCGAAATGATCCCGAACAGCAACCTGATTGCCTTCGTGCTCATCGCGTTGCCGATCATCCTGATACCGGGACCCAGCGTGCTCTTTCTGATCGGCCGCTCGCTTTCTCTCGGAAAACTTGGCGGCATCATTAGCTCGCTGGGAAATGCCACCGGCGGCGTGACGCTCGTCTTCGCGGTGGCCTTCGGCGTCGGCACGATTATCGCGCAATCAGTTATTGCGTTCACCGTCGTGAAGTATCTCGGCGCCGCCTACCTGATCTACCTCGGCATTCAAGCGATCCGTCACCGCAACGCTCACACGACAGCGGATGACGCCACTCCCCGCCCGCAGTCACGCTGGCGCATTTTCGGCCAAGGTTTCATTGTCGGCATCACGAATCCCAAAGCGACCGTGTTTTTCGTCGCTGTTTTGCCGCAGTTCGTGAGCTTCGGAGCCGGCAATGTGCAACTGCAGTTGCTCGTTTTGGGGCTGCTGTTTATGGCGATTGCCGTAGTGACGGACACGTCGTGGGCGATCGCTGCCGGCTTCGCGCGCGACTGGTTCGCGCGCTCACCGCAGAGAATCACCACCCTCAGCGCGACGGGTGGGGTGGCGTTGATCGCGCTGGGAGTGGGATCTCTATTTATCCCGCACACTAAGCAATAGCGGCGATAACATCCGGAATCTGGGTGGCGCCATCAGTGAACTCGATGGTCTGACCGATGGTGTTGTCAGCATCGATTACTTCCGCGAGAACCCGGGCCACATTGTCGCGACTCGTGTGCTCGTCGGTGGCGTCATCGCCGACGCCGATCATGCCCGATGCTGGTTCGCTCGAGAGTGAACCAGGGCCGACGATGGTGTACTCGAGGGGACCAGTGCGGAGGTGTTCGTCGGCAGCCGCTTTCGCTTCGGCATACGCGAAAAAGGCGTTGTCTTCGGGAACCCCGTGGTCGAAACCGGCACCCTTGTACGAGACCATGACATAGCGCTTGACGCCCGCATGGGCAGCAGCATCCATCGTGCGGATGGCCGCATCACGGTCAACCGAATAGGTGCGTACGGGGCTTCCCCCACCAGCACCCGCCGAGAACACGACGACATCGTGTCCTGTAAAGATTTCAGAGAGCTCTTCGGCACTGAGTGCCTCAATGTCTGCGATGACGGGCATGGCGCCCGTGGCACTGATGTCAGCCTCCTGCTCAGGCTTGCGGACCAACGAGTGCACGTGGTGGCCGCGAGAGGTGAGAAGCTCGGCCAGACTCAGGGCAATCTTGCCGTGGCCCCCGACGATAGCGATTCGTTTCATGGCTAACTCCTTTGCTTCGGTGATGCGCCTGCGAGAAGCGCACCATCCACGCTACGGATCGAAACTCCCTGTTCGCTGGGTGGAGTGTGATCGCGGGCTGGAGGATTTCAGTGTGCTCGTCACTGGCCTCCAGGAAACACTACGAAAAGACCGAACGAGCATTGGCGGTGACGTCGATACGCAGGCCCTCCGGGACCAAGAGCGAGACGAACGGCGGCCGCCAATAAGCAGACAGCGAGACCGTGGCACTGGAGTTGTCGATGCTTGTCGCTTGCTCGATGGTGAGCCCGTCGAACTCTGACGTCGGGGCGGCAGCGACATATTCCCTCACTGCGTCCGAGACTTTGGCGGGCGTCAATTGCGGGCGAAACCCCTGGGGCGTTCGCAGCACATCGTCGAGATCGTAGGATTCTGCCCCTACGAGAGCAGCGCCATCCGCGAGTGTGAAGAGTCGTTTGCGTTCCAGATAGAGCGAGGTTGCCGCGACCACCAGAAAGATGAGCACGAGAGAGAGGAAGCCATAGAAGATGGTGAGCAGCAGTGCAGAGCCGTCGTCGTCGCGCAGCCCATCGCGCCGGCTCACTAGCGCGACCCCGCAAACTGAGAAACCTGCTGCGTTGCGGCCGCGTCGAGCGGCACCTCTAGAGGAAATGACCCGGTCAAGACCGGCGGCGCCAGCGGGAGCGGCACAGCAATTGCCACCTGCACGGTGACGAAGTTGTGGCGGGACAGGCAATCGCTGGGATCGGGTGCGCACGAGATTGTGACCGCCGCGCTTGCAGCATCCACGTTGTGATTGTCGAGGGCGAACTCGACCGCGCGCGACGCCGCCGCGTTTGCCTCGCTGAGAGTGTCAGCCTGAACGAACACACGCGCCGCCTGGCGGGCAGCGCCCTCGGCGGCGAGAGCTCCGGACTGGATCGCGGACATCGTGAGCACCAGATACACGAGCGGAATGAGCATCACCATGCCGACCGTAATGAACTCCAGGGATGACGAACCCCGTTCATCAGCGAACCTGCTCGATAGCCGCATGGGCTGACACCTCCAAGCCATCGCTAATACCGATAAGGCCAAAGAGCGGGAGCGGTGCCCGCACGGTGATGAGCACGGCAGGTTGCCCGAGGTGGGACGTGGTGCTTGCGCTCACCTCCGACGCATAGCCGGGCGACAGCGCCGTAGAGATGAGGTCACGAGTGCGAGTGACGCCATCGCCCAACGAGGTGTCGGCAAGGGAGGCGTAGCGCGCGCCCTCCGCCGCGGCATCCAACACCGTATTGCGGATGTGCAACGCAAGAGCCAGCTGGATGACGCTGAGCGTCAACACCGTCAGCAGAGCGGAGACGAGAACGAACTCCACCACGGCGGACCCAGATTCGTCAGCGCCCAGCAGCCTGCCGCGTTCGCGCCAGCGCGCACGCATTAGAAGCCGGTGACGCGATCAATAGCCTGTTCAAAAACCGAGCTGAGTGCTGGACCCGCAAGACCCCAAATAATGACCACAAGACCTGCGGTCATGAGAGTAATCAGCACCCAGCCCGGTACGTCTCCTCGCTCTGACGTGAGCGCTCGGGTGCCTCGGGAAAGCCCGCTCTTCAGTAGCAATTGAGATGATTTCACTCTGTAATCATTGAGCGAAACACAATTGTGCGTAAAGATTTTCCACAATGGGGATGCGAGCGGCGCGAACAATCGTCGGCCGCCCGCTGCCACCTACTCTGTCGACTTATTCTTTTTGCGCTTGGCCTGCGCCTCGGCCTGGAACGCCTGCAGGGTCTCCACCTCGTCTTCGACGATCGCATCAGCCTGAGCAATGTTGTCTGGCGATGGCAAACCGGTGTCGGAAAGAATGGCATCTTCGGTGACCTGCGAGATTCCGCCGCCCGACTGCGCGGCCTTCTTGCGGAGGCGATCGAGGGCAGCACGAAGCGGGTGAACCGTATCGCGCAACAGCGGCTCTTCGACCTCAAGACCGTAGAAGGTGCCGATTTGGTCGACGAACTGGGCACGTTGCGCTCGCTCATATGCACGACGCTCACGACTGAACGCCGTCACCGTGGCCGCACAGATCATCAGCATCACCACGCTGAACGGGAGCGCTGAGAGGATTGCCGCCGTTTGCAGTGTTTGCAGCCCACCGGTTACCAGCAAGGCGATCGCCAAGAACGATGCGAGCAGAGCGAAGAACACGCGGATGCGCTTGGGTGGTTCGGCGGAACCACCGGTAGCAATCATCGACATCACCAGCGCCCCCGAATCGGCGGAGGTGACGAAGAAGATTCCGATCAATAGGATCGCGCCGAAGGTGAGAGCGGTGCCCGCGGGGAGACCGGCGAGGAGGTCGAAGAGTGCCGAGTCGGCATCCACCGATCCATCGGCAGCGACCAAGCCACCCTGACCATACAGCTCGCGGTAGATCGCGTTGCCGCCGAGCACGCTGAACCAGAGGAACGTGAGCACGGTGGGGACAAGCATGACGCCGCCCACGAACTCACGCACGGTGCGGCCCTTAGATACACGGGCAATAAAGACACCGACGAACGGGGCCCACGACATCCACCAGCCCCAGTAGAAGGTAGTCCACCCGGACTGCCACTGCTCGCCAGCTTGGCCTTCATACGCACTGACATTGAAACTGAGGCCGATGAAGCCCTGAAGGTAGTTACCCATCGACTGCACGAATTCGCGGAAAAGGAACGCCGTCGGCCCGACGATGAGAAGGAACACCAGCAGCACAGCCGCCAAGAGAAGGTTCGTGGTCGAAAGCCACTTCATACCGCGACCGATGCCCGAAACTAGCGACAAAATCGTGAACGCGACGATGACCACGATGACGGCGATCTGAGTGGTGAGGTTAGATTCGGCGATGCCGGTCTTTTCGAGACCAGCCGCGATTTGAAGAACACCAAGGCCGAGTGAAGTAGCAACACCAAAGACCGTGCCGACGAGCGCGATCACGTCGATGAGGTTGCCCCAGCCACCCCGAACGCGCTTGCCGAGCAGCGGCTCAAGAGTCCAGCGGATCGAGATGGGGCGACCGCGACGATGAATGGCGTATGCGAGGGCGAGGCCGACCACGACGTAAATAGCCCAGGCGTGCACACCCCAGTGCAGGAACGTTTGACTCATCGCCTGCTGGGCGAGCTGAATCTCTGTGCCCGAAACACCGGGACGCGGGTTTGCGAAGTGGCTGAGGGGCTCGGCGACGCCATAGAACACGAGCCCGATTCCCATGCCTGCGGCAAACAGGAACGAGATCCAGGCGATCATCGAGAACTCGGGCTCGTCGTCATCCTTGCCCAGTTTGATGTCGCCGTAGCGACTAAACCCCAGATACAGGGCGAACGCGACAAAGAATGCCGCGATGAGCACGTAATACCAACTGAAGGAGTTGATGACGCTCGATTGCAGCGACGTGAAGACCGCGTTCGCGAGATTCGGAGCGATGATCGAGAACGCCGTGATCGCGATGATGAGCCCGGCTGCTGGCCAGAAAACCCAGGGGGCGAGCATCCGCGTCGCTACAGGTCTCTGCGGCAGATCAGTCTCTGCGGGGGCTGTCGATTCTGCGGTCACCGTGAACTCCGATCGCGTGGCAATTGCTGCATCAACAGTACAGAGCGAATGCGCCGCCCGCGACGAATATCGCGACGTGAGGCGGTTTTCAGGCGAGTTTCAGGCGTTTTTTACTTCGCCACTGTCACCGGCTCCGTCGGTGTGCCGGGCATCGTCGCGACTTGGGGCGTGATGCGGTTATGCAGAAGGAGAAGCAGCGGCGCCACGAGAGCCAGCCCGCCAAGGAGCAGTAACCAGCTGATCGGCTCGTCGCTCAGCACAAAACCGACGATCGGTGTCGCCACCGCGCCGAAACCAAACTGCATGGCTCCTAACAGCGCCGCGCGGCTTCCCAATAACGTGTGTCCACTCGACATCGCTAGGGACATGAACGAAGGCATGCCCAGGCCGAGTCCGAACTCGAGGATCGCAACCCCGACTACTACCGTGGGGAGACCGCCGCCGCCGATCACACTCACGATCGCAACAACGGCGCCCAACACCATCAACAACGATCCGCTCAGTGCAGTACGACGCGCGGGCCAGCGATGCGCAAGCACCGTACTCACGAAGGCGCCGAGCAATACCGCAACGCCGGTGCCGCCGAAAACCAAACCAAATGCCGCGGGGCTAAGCCCGTAAATCTCTTGATACACGATGGATGCCCCACCGATATAAGCGAACAACACCATAAAGCTCGAGCCCACCGCGAGCGCCGGAATCAGGAACGCTCGGTCTCGGATGATGGTGCCATAGTCGCGAGCCACTGAACGAAGGCTTAACGAGCTGCGCTTCTCTGCGGGCAAGGACTCCGGAAGGTTTTTCACCGAGACGAGGATTGCGGCTAGCGCAAGAACCCCCAGTGCCCAGAAAACGGAGCGCCACCCCAGCGTGGTTTCGAGCACTCCCCCAATCGCGGGAGCAAGGATGGGGCCGAGCCCTGAAATGGTCATCAGCAGAGAGAAGAGGCGCACCGAGGCCGCACCCTCCGTGCGATCTCGCACGGAGGCATTGGAGACGACGAGAGCCACGCCACCTCCGGCACCTTGGAGCGCGCGAGCAAGGAGCAACACAGTGAAGTTCGGCGCGAACGCTGCAATGAGCGAACCGATGAGGAATAGTGCGAGACCGATCATGAGCGGACGTCGGCGACCAACAGCATCCGAAACGGGGCCGATGATCAATTGTGACAGTCCGAGCATGAGCAGGTAGACCGACAAGGTGAGCTGTGTCGTCGTCGAACTGACATCGAGGTCACGAGCGATCTCGGGCAGTGATGGCAGAAACATGTCGGTCGTGAACGGAGCCAGAGCTGCGAGCAGAGCGAGCCCAATCACGAAGCCCGATCGTGGCGAAGCGGTCGGTGTTGTCATGACGAGTCCTTGACGATTGGCGCGGAGTGAGCGGAAAGCTCAGTGAGTCCCTTAGTGGTACGCGTGTACAGGTTAGAACAACTGATGCGGGAGTACAAGTTTCTGGTTAGAGTAAACAGGAAACCAGGAGGTTCGATGAGCAACGACGGTGTTCGCAGCGTCAAGCAGGCGCGAAGCATAGAACGGCGCGAAGCTATATTGAGCGCCGCCGTCACGATGTTCATGCGTGAGCGCGTTAGCGCCATCACCCACCGAAGCGTCGCCGCCGCAGCCAACGTTCCCCTCGGCGCCATCCGGTATTACTTCTCCTCGAGAGAAGAACTCCTTCTTGAAACACTCACCCGCGTTGAACAACGACGACACGACGAAGCCACGCGGATACTCACCCGCGCAAGCCCCGCCAGCAGTATCCACGACTGCGCCGAGCTGCTCCTTCGAGCCTACGTAGGACCACCAAGCGGTTCACACAAACTTGACGACCACCACCTCATCACGACGGTGGGCTGGCTCGTAGATGTGCCCCGCGAAAGCGCGGCCCTCTCCGCACGGCTGCTCGAGAACTGGCAACCAATCTCGGCCGACCTGCGTGCGATTCTTTACCGCTGCGATCGAGTGATGCCGGTCAACCTAGTCACGCACGTGATCGATGGAGCAATCGTCGTGAACTTCTCGTGGGAACGAGGCGAACTCGTCAGTCGCGTGCTCGATGCGGTGTCTCAGCAACTTGAGTTTGCACAGGCGCGAGGGCTGCACTTGCCGAAGCCAGATTAGGTTGCGCTGTGTTCGACTGCGAGCACACGAGCGCTCGGCCCACTATTCCGACTGAAAGCGGTACCCGAGTTGCCAGCGAGCCGAATCGATCGTGTCGAGGATGGCGACGGTTTCGTCGAGCGAGTGCACCGGCGACTCAGTGAGACCCTGCGCCACAAATCCGGCGAGCGCCGTGGCTTGGTAGCTGAGCCCGCGGTGGCCAACCACACCCGTCTCGTCTTTCCAGTGAATTGATTCTCCGTTGAAGCCGGACTTCGACAGCGTCAGCGAGGTGGGCGTGAAGAAGCCATTGCCCACCTGCAGCAGGGCGTCGGTGCCCGCGACGGATGCCGTGATGGGTGTGCGCGCGAGCAGCGTGGTGTTGAGCTGGGCCTGAGCCGCGCCCGCATAGCTGAGGGTAAGGAGAGATTGAGCATCCACCCCACTCTCGATGAGTGAGCCGACATTGTGCACGGCAGAAGGCGCGCCCAGAATCTGTGATGCGAAGGCGATGGGGTAAATGCCGAGGTCGAGCAGGGCTCCTCCCCCGCTGTCGAGCGAGCGAACCCGGTTCCCCTCGGGAATGTGCTGACCGTGGTCGGCGGTGACGAGATGAATACCGCCCAAGGTTCCGTCAGCAACAAGTTGGTTAATGATTGAGGTTTGGGGCAGGTAGCGAGTCCACATCGCTTCCATCGCGAACACCCCGGCGGCCCGGGCTGCGGCCACAATGTCGCGAGCTTCGGCGCCGGTCATGGCGAACGGCTTCTCCACCAGAATGTGCTTGCCCGCGGCGATCGACTGCAGCGCTAGATCGCGGTGCACGTGCTGCTGCGCAGCGATGTAGATCACGTCGACATCGGGGTTGGCCAGCAGCTCGGCATAGTCGCCGTAGGCCTTCTCGATACCCCAGGTGTTCGCAAACTCTTGGGCGCGGTCAAGACTGCGGGATGCCACGGCCACGAGCTTCTGCTCAGTGTGCGCGTGCACCGCCTCTGCGAACGTCGCGGCGATTCCACCGGGCGCCATGATGCCCCAACGCAGTGCCGGAACGGAGTCTGCTGCAGGAATGATCGGGGCCGGGAACGTGGTGGGGAACACAAGCATCCTTCTCGTCGGGGAGGACTGCGGCGGCGCAGGCCTCGACCAGTCTAAGTCGCGAACAGGCGTTGGCCTCCGTGCGCAGTTGGCCTCCGAAGTGGGCGCCCAGAAGAGCGATCTCCGCCCGAACGACCCGGGGCTAGGACTGCTTCTGCTAGCGTCAGCCCTTTGTGCTTGGGATTACCTCTCCTGCAGCTCCTCCACCCGACCAACAGGAGAACTACCGTGATGCCTCGCCCTAAAATCTTGCCCAGCATTACCACTGTCGCCCTTGCGCTTGCCTTGACTTTCGTCGGCGCACTGCCAGCGAACGCCGCCGCAACGTACCTCGTCAGCAGTTGGGGCGGCATGCCAGACGCGTTCGCTTACGCGTCCGATGGCGGCACCGTGAAACTCATTGCCGATATCGTTGCTCCGGCAGGCAGGTCAATAACGGTCAAACCGGGCGAATCGATCACGCTTGACCTCAACGGGCATGACCTCACCGTCAACAATGACGTCCCTGACTCTCTGGCGGCGATTGAGGTTCCCAGCACCTCCACGCTCACCATCGTTGCCCCCGGCGGCGGAACGCTCACAGCAACCGGAGGCCGGTACAGTGCGGGCATCGGCGGCAATGAAGGCAACGCTGGCGGCTCCGTCATTGTTAACAGTGGCACCATCACCGCACAAGGCGGCCGCTTCGGCGCGGGAATCGGCGGCGGAGACGGAGGCGATGGCGGCACCACCACCGTCAACGGCGGCACCATCAGCGCGATCGGAGGCTTCGCGGCCGCAGGCATCGGCGGCGGCCAGGAAGGCGACGGCGGCTCCGTCATCGTCAACAGCGGCACAATCCTCGCAACCGGCGGCTACCACGGCGCAGGCATCGGCGGCGGCCTTAACGGCAACGGCGGCACCACCACCAACAGCGGCACCATCACCGCAACCGGAGGCAACAGAAGCGCAGGCATCGGCGGCGGCCTTAACGGCAACGGCGGCACCACCTCTCAGAGCGGCGGCACCATCAGCGCGATCGGAGGCTTCGCGGCCGCAGGCATCGGCGGCGGCCAGGAAGGCGACGGCGGCACCACGACCGTTAGCGGTGGCACGCTAGACGCAACCGGAGGCGGCAGTGGCGCGGGCATCGGCGGCGGATATCAGGGCAACGGCGGCACCACCATCCTCACCGGAGGCACCACCACCGCTACCGGCGACAACTCAGGCGCAGGCATCGGCGGCGGCCAGGACAGCTCCTCCTCTGGAGTACTCGACATTCACGGCATCGGCGCACCAGGGGCAGCTACTAATGGTGGAGACCCGAACGGTGCCCTCATCACCAATTCCACGACTCCGGTAGGGATCGGCTATACGGCCGCTACCGCCACTGTTGGCTCCGGCGGTCAGATCAGTGTCGAATTCGTGCGCATCGCGACCTTCGACGCGGCCGGCGGAACGGCAACCGACACCGCATTTGTTGCCATCGGCGACACTCTCACTGAACCCACCGACCCCACCCGCAGCGGCTACACCTTCGCCGGCTGGACA
>NZ_JADYWE010000005.1 GCF_015864955.1 Salinibacterium sp. NK8237
TTAGTCCCTGCTTCCACATCCAGCCTATCAACGCAGTAGTCTAGCTGCGAGTCTCTCGGCCTAAGCCATGGAAATCTCATCTCGAAGCTGGCTTCCCGCTTAGATGCTTTCAGCGGTTATCCATTCCGAACGTAGCTAATCAGCGGTGCTCCTGGCGGAACAACTGACACACCAGAGGTTCGTCCATCCCGGTCCTCTCGTACTAGGGATAGATCTTCTCAAATTTCCTGCGCGCGCAGAGGATAGGGACCGAACTGTCTCACGACGTTCTAAACCCAGCTCGCGTACCGCTTTAATGGGCGAACAGCCCAACCCTTGGGACCTACTCCAGCCCCAGGATGCGACGAGCCGACATCGAGGTGCCAAACCATGCCGTCGATATGGACTCTTGGGCAAGATCAGCCTGTTATCCCCGAGGTACCTTTTATCCGTTGAGCGACAGCGCTTCCACAAGCCACTGCCGGATCACTAGTCCCGACTTTCGTCCCTGCTCGACTTGTCAGTCTCACAGTCAAGCTCCCTTGTGCACTTACACTCGACACCTGATTACCAACCAGGTTGAGGGAACCTTTGGGCGCCTCCGTTACTTTTTGGGAGGCAACCGCCCCAGTTAAACTACCCACCATGCACTGTCCCTGAACCGGATTACGGTTCGAAGTTAGATATCCAATATGACCAGAGTGGTATTTCAACAATGACTCCACCTGAACTAGCGTCCAAGCTTCACAGTCTCCCACCTATCCTACACAGGCCACACCGAACACCAATACAAAGCTATAGTAAAGGTCACGGGGTCTTTCCGTCCTTCTGCGCGTAACGAGCATCTTTACTCGTAGTGCAATTTCGCCGAGTTCGCGGTTGAGACAGCTGGGAAGTCGTTACGCCATTCGTGCAGGTCGGAACTTACCCGACAAGGAATTTCGCTACCTTAGGATGGTTATAGTTACCACCGCCGTTTACTGGGGCTTAAATTCACAGCTTCGCCTTACGGCTAACCGTTCCTCTTAACCTTCCAGCACCGGGCAGGCGTCAGTCCGTATACATCGTCTTGCGACTTAGCACGGACCTGTGTTTTTAGTAAACAGTCGCTTCCCACTGGTCTCTGCGGCCCTGCAGCGCTCCCGGAGTAAATCCGTTCACGCCTTAGGCCCCCCTTATCCCGAAGTTACGGGGGCATTTTGCCGAGTTCCTTAACCACGATTCTCTCGATCTCCTTAGTATTCTCTACCTGATCACCTGAGTCGGTTTGGGGTACGGGTAACTTGAACCTCGCGTCGATGCTTTTCTTGGCAGCATAGGATCACTGATTTCGTCCGTGAGGACTACCCATCGAGTCTCAGCCGTAATGAGAGACGGATTTGCCTATCTCTCGGCCTACATTCTTAGACCGGGACAACCATCGCCCGGCTCAGCTACCTTCCTGCGTCACACCTGTTAATACGCTAACCGCACCAGAATAGGGTCGTACGCTAGGCCCCACGCCTCACCCCGAAGGGATTGGTCTAGGGGATTCAGATACTTAGCATTACTGGATTGGTTTGGGCGGTTCTTCGTCAGTACGGGAATATCAACCCGTTGTCCATCGACTACGCCTGTCGGCCTCGCCTTAGGTCCCGACTTACCCAGGGCGGATTAGCCTGGCCCTGGAACCCTTGATCATTCGGAGGACGGGTTTCTCGCCCGTCTTTCGCTACTCATGCCTGCATTCTCACTCGTGTAGGCTCCACGGCTGGTTTACACCGCCGCTTCACTGCCCACACGACGCTCTCCTACCACTCCGTACGGCTGAACCACGAAGGCTTACCTATAATACGAAATCTACAACTTCGGTGGTGTGCTTGAGCCCCGTTACATTGTCGGCGCGGAATCACTTGACCAGTGAGCTATTACGCACTCTTTCAAGGGTGGCTGCTTCTAAGCCAACCTCCTGGTTGTCTATGCAACTCCACATCCTTTCCCACTTAGCACACGCTTGGGGACCTTAGTTGGTAGTCTGGGCTGTTACCCTCTCGACGATGAAGCTTATCCCCCACCGTCTCACTGCTGCGCTCTCACTTACCGGCATTCGGAGTTTGGCTAACGTCAGTAACCTTTTAGGGCCCATCAGCTATCCAGTAGCTCTACCTCCGGCAAGAAACACGCAACGCTGCACCTAAATGCATTTCGGAGAGAACCAGCTATCACGAAGTTTGATTGGCCTTTCACCCCTATCCACAGCTCATCCCCTCAGTTTTCAACCTAAGTGGGTTCGGTCCTCCACGTGCTCTTACACACGCTTCAACCTGGCCATGGATAGATCACTTCGCTTCGGGTCTAGAACCAGCGACTAAAACGCCCTATTAAGACTCGCTTTCGCTACGGCTGCCCCACACGGGTTAACCTCGCCACTGATCACTAACTCGCAGGCTCATTCTTCAAAAGGCACGCTGTCACAGCTACTAAGGCTGCTCCAACGGTTTGTAAGCAAACGGTTTCAGGTACTATTTCACTCCCCTCCCGGGGTACTTTTCACCTTTCCCTCACGGTACTTGTCCGCTATCGGTCATCTGGAAGTATTTAGGCTTATCAGGTGGTCCTGACAGATTCACACGGGATTTCTCGGGCCCCGTGCTACTTGGGATACTCTTCGGACCATTGCAACATTTCGACTACCGGGCTGGCACCGTCTATGGCTGGGCTTTCAATCCCATTCGTCTATATCACTTTGTAATCCTTGCTGTACGGCAGTAACAGCTGAAAAGTCCCACTACCCCGACCATGCAACGCCTGCCGGCTATCACACATGATCGGTTTGGCCTCTTCCGGTTTCGCTCGCCACTACTAACGGAATCACGGTTGTTTTCTCTTCCTGTGGGTACTGAGATGTTTCACTTCCCCACGTTCCCTCTACCCGCCCTATATATTCAGGCGGGAGTCACTGAGTCGTCTTGCAACGCCCAGCGGGGTTTCCCCATTCGGAAATCCTCGGATCAAAGCTCTATTATCAGCTCCCCGAGGCTTATCGCAGATTTATACGTCCTTCTTCGGCTCCAGATGCCAAGGCATCCACCGTTTGCCCTTAGAAAATTGATATCACATGAGTATAAGAATCGATCGCAACACTAAAAGTGTTGAGATTGACCAATGAATTATTCCCCACAACCAAAGCTGTGAGGGTCATCGTTTATTTCTTGTGATCCGACCTTTCGGTCGAATCTAAGATGCTCGCGTCCACTGTGTAGTTCTCAAAATACGGGCGGTATCCTCCACCACAACCCCAAAGGGAAGCAGTACCAGGATCCGTTAGACCCAAACACCCTTACGGGTGTTCCAGTCCTAAGGTACGAACACAAATCTTACGATCCGTGGCCGGTCCCTCAGGACCCAACAACGTGCAAAGACCAGCACCCCTGAAACCCCTCGTTCCAACCAACAAAAGCTGGCGTACTAAAGAAACAACAGTTCCTCTGATCACAATGTCAATGTTCCACCCATGAGCGCCGTCCAACCCGAACAGGCTGGTACGACTTATGCAACATAAATTCGGCAATCTTTGACTCTGTGTATACCGCAGAGACGAAAACCGAGTTGCACATGCTCCTTAGAAAGGAGGTGATCCAGCCGCACCTTCCGGTACGGCTACCTTGTTACGACTTAGTCCTAATTACCAATCCCACCTTCGACAGCTCCTCCCCTTGCGGGTTAGGCCACTGGCTTCGGGTGTTACCGACTTTCATGACTTGACGGGCGGTGTGTACAAGGCCCGGGAACGTATTCACCGCAGCGTTGCTGATCTGCGATTACTAGCGACTCCGACTTCATGAGGTCGAGTTGCAGACCTCAATCCGAACTGAGACCGACTTTTTGGGATTCGCTCCACCTCGCGGTATTGCAGCCCTTTGTATCGGCCATTGTAGCATGCGTGAAGCCCAAGACATAAGGGGCATGATGATTTGACGTCATCCCCACCTTCCTCCGAGTTGACCCCGGCAGTCTCCTTTGAGTTCCCACCATTACGTGCTGGCAACAAAGAACGAGGGTTGCGCTCGTTGCGGGACTTAACCCAACATCTCACGACACGAGCTGACGACAACCATGCACCACCTGTTTACGAGTGTCCAAAGAGTGAACTATTTCTAGCCCGTTCTCGTATATGTCAAGTCTTGGTAAGGTTCTTCGCGTTGCATCGAATTAATCCGCATGCTCCGCCGCTTGTGCGGGCCCCCGTCAATTCCTTTGAGTTTTAGCCTTGCGGCCGTACTCCCCAGGCGGGGAACTTAATGCGTTAGCTGCGACACAGAAACCGTGGAATGGCCCCTACATCTAGTTCCCAACGTTTACGGCATGGACTACCAGGGTATCTAATCCTGTTCGCTCCCCATGCTTTCGCTCCTCAGCGTCAGTAACGGCCCAGAGATCTGCCTTCGCCATTGGTGTTCCTCCTGATATCTGCGCATTCCACCGCTACACCAGGAATTCCAATCTCCCCTACCGCACTCTAGTCTGCCCGTACCCACTGCAGGCTGGGGGTTGAGCCCCCAGTTTTCACAGCAGACGCGACAAACCGCCTACGAGCTCTTTACGCCCAATAATTCCGGATAACGCTTGCACCCTACGTATTACCGCGGCTGCTGGCACGTAGTTAGCCGGTGCTTTTTCTGCAGGTACCGTCACTTTCGCTTCTTCCCTACTAAAAGAGGTTTACAACCCGAAGGCCGTCGTCCCTCACGCGGCGTTGCTGCATCAGGCTTGCGCCCATTGTGCAATATTCCCCACTGCTGCCTCCCGTAGGAGTCTGGACCGTGTCTCAGTTCCAGTGTGGCCGGTCACCCTCTCAGGCCGGCTACCCGTCGTAGGCTTGGTGAGCTATTACCTCACCAACTACCTGATAGGCCGCGAGTCCATCCTTGACCGAAATTCTTTCCAGCTCCTCACCATGCGGCGGAAGCTCGTATCCGGTATTAGACGTCGTTTCCAACGCTTATTCCAGAGTCAAGGGCAGGTTACTCACGTGTTACTCACCCGTTCGCCACTAATCCACCAGAGCAAGCTCCAGCTTCATCGTTCGACTTGCATGTGTTAAGCACGCCGCCAGCGTTCATCCTGAGCCAGGATCAAACTCTCCATAAATGTTTGATTGCACCAAGAAGCAAGCTCCTCAATGCACATCTTGCGTCACCCGCACCCGGAATAGGGTGTCGAGGCAACAAGTTTGAAACTGACAGAACAAATCAATACTGACTTGCTTTGTTGTTTATATCTTTTTCCAAAGGAATCCGCTGCATAAACGACAAC
>NZ_JADYWE010000006.1 GCF_015864955.1 Salinibacterium sp. NK8237
CTATGTATGATATAAATTATACTGGTTACTAATTAATAAATAGGTTACTATATGGCTAAGCAACGAAACAGGGTTAATTTAACTTTAGATGATGATATGTTCGCAACATTAACAGAATTATCTGAGTTATCAGGTACGCCAAGGGCTGCTTTAATCAATGATTTATTAACTGATGTTAAACCGCATTTAGATTTGTCTATTGATTTGATGAAGAAGTTAAAGGCTAATGAAATGCAAATGTCTGATGCGAGAATGATTTTTAACAATTTGGTTGCTGATGCTGGAGATGTAATTAACCATGCTCAGGGTGAAGTTAACAGAGCCTTGAGAGAGATTAACAAACCTGACGAGGAGTCAGAAGACAATGCTACAGATAACAGGAAAAGTGATTAACGTATTTACCCAAGATGGTGGTACGAATAAGGAAGGCGAAGAATTTGCCGAACGTCATAAAGTACAGCTAATGGGTGAACGTGCTTTACCCAATGGTGATGTTCAGATGGATTTAATGAGTTTAACCGTTCAGGACTTGAGCGATTGGAACGAAGCACAAGGGAAGATTATTTCTATTGACGTTGGAGCGTTCGCTCCAAGCAAGGGCAGCATTATTTATTTTGTTAGCAAAGGCTCTAAGCCACAGATTAGAGGTGCTGCATGATTCAATTAGATTTAAACAATGATGATATGAAAGCTCTTAGAGAGTGTATTCATTCACAGATGGAAGCTGCTGCTGATTTCTTTTCAAATGCCAATTCTTCTGAATTTATCCATACAGCAAAAGAGTTACATCTATTGGCAAAACTTAGATTTGCCTTAGACCAACAGATAGATGAGGGCGATACCGCTACCAACGAATACGCCCTATCTAGTTTCTAAAGACAAGCAATAAAAAAGCCCTGCTAAGGAGTGCAATCCTACAGGGCTTTTTCATCAAATGACAAGGCTATTATAACATGGAAAATGCTAGTAATTCTAATCAAAAAACGGATTCCCTTGGTATACTTACGAAATATGCGTCCACGCCTGATATTAAAGGGCTAGCGGAGCTAGCAGTTCGTAGAACCGCAAAGTATTCTTTGCAAGAAGAAGCAAAAAAATTACTCCCCACAGAACGTGTCCGTTTCTGCTTACGTCATCGTGTCGATGCCACAAAAGGCATTGAGGTTAAATACAATCAAAAGAGAGAACAGGCGCATTACAGCAACGTGCAACGCTGCGGTAGTGTATGGACTTGTCCTATATGCTCGGCACAGATTAGCGAGGGCAGACGCCAAGAATTAAAGCAAGCTATGGAATACTGGCAAGGGCTTAACGGTGCTCAAGAGGTAGGCGGTATAGTTTTACTTCTAACCCTCACAAACCCTCACCATCATGGTGATAACCTAGAGCAGCAGCTCGGCGGTCAAAAAAAGGCATTAAAATATTTCTGGTCAGATAGAAAACCAAAAGAGATGTTTAAAGCATTGGGCAAAGTTGGTCATATCACAGCTACCGAAGTTACCTACGGCAAAAACGGTTGGCATCCGCATTATCATATATTGCTATTTTTTAAAGGGGCTATCAATACCAAGGAATTGAGGGACTTTATAGCGACTGTTTGGCAGAATTGCTGCGAGAAAGCAGGGCTTAAGATACCTAGTATCGAACATGGCTGTGACTTGAGAGAGGGCAAGTATGCTGATAAGTATGTCAGTAAGTGGGGCTTGGCTGATGAAGTCACCAAAGGACACATCAAAAAAGGCAAAGAGGACAGTGTAACTCCTTGGGATTTGCTCAAGCAATCGGAAGCAGGCTGTGAGAAGTCAGGATACTTGTTTCAAGTGTTCGCACAAGCGTTCAAGGGCAAGCGTCAGCTTAACTGGTCAAATGGGCTTAAAAAGCTGCTCAAGGTCGATGAAGTCACAGATGATGAATTAGCCACAGAAACAGATAAGGACAGCTTACAGGTCGATATTCTTGATATGGAGCTATGGCGTTTAATCCTTATTTATAAGTGTAGGGCTGAATATTTGACTGCTAAGGAACATGATATTAAATTCGGATCGAAACGAGCTGAAAATTTAATTATGGAATTGGCGGAACGTTATACCAAAGATTATGTACATGAAATGATGAAAAATGCAGATTTGCATCATGTTAGGGCGCAAGCCTTAGCGATTTAATATGTGCGTGTGGTGTACGCGCTCCCCCGACCGCGACGCACACACGCACATATTATTTAGCTCCCCACTTTAGCCACCAATGAAGTAAATGCGCACTTACGACTTGGCAACTGCCCAAGTCTTAAATGCGAAAAACCTACCTCCGCAATTTCTCTGAATCCTCTGCCCTCCAGTTAACAGCTTTTTGCTATCGTATGTCATAGTTCTTGAAGTGTAGCCTGTAGCGCACTCGGCATCTTTTTGCCGAGGGCTAGCGTTAAGGCACTATGCGATTTCTCAATACTCTAGTACTATGTATGATATAAATTATACTGGTTACTAATTAATAAATAGGTTACTATATGGCTAAGCAACGAAACAGGGTTAATTTAACTTTAGATGATGATATGTTCGCAACATTAA
>NZ_JADYWE010000007.1 GCF_015864955.1 Salinibacterium sp. NK8237
AGTCTTTCTTAAGTAATATCTACTTTAGTTATATTAACTTCTTCGCTTGTTTCACTATCACATAAAACGCGTTTGGCGTTGTATGGTTAAGCCTCACGGGTAATTAGTACAAGTTAGCTTAATGGCTCACACCACTTCCACATCTTGCCTATCAACGTTGTAGTCTTCAACGGCCCTTCAGAGACTTTAAAAGTCTAGTGAGAACTCATCTCGAGGCCTGCTTCGCGCTTAGATGCTTTCAGCGCTTATCAGTTCCGAACGTAGCTACCGGGCAATGCCATTGGCATGACAACCCGAACACCAGCGGTTCGTTCACTCCGGTCCTCTCGTACTAGGAGCAACCCCTCTCAATTCTCAAACGCCCACGGCAGATAGGGACCGAACTGTCTCACGACGTTCTAAACCCAGCTCGCGTACCACTTTAAATGGCGAACAGCCATACCCTTGGGACCGACTTCAGCCCCAGGATGTGATGAGCCGACATCGAGGTGCCAAACACCGCCGTCGATATGAACTCTTGGGCGGTATCAGCCTGTTATCCCCGGAGTACCTTTTATCCGTTGAGCGATGGCCCTTCCATTCAGAACCACCGGATCACTATGACCTACTTTCGTACCTGCTCGACGTGTCTGTCTCGCAGTTAAGCTGGCTTCTACCATTACACTAACCGTACGATGTCCGACCGTACTTAGCCAACCTTCGTGCTCCTCCGTTACTCTTTAGGAGGAGACCGCCCCAGTCAAACTACCCACCAGGCACTGTCCGTAACCCCGATTCAGGGGCCAACGTTAGAACATCAAAACTACAAGGGTGGTATTTCAAGGTTGACTCCACAACAACTAGCGTCGCTGCTTCAAAGTCTCCCACCTATCCTACACATGTAGGTTCAATGTTCAGTGCCAAGCTGTAGTAAAGGTTCACGGGGTCTTTCCGTCTAGCCGCGGGNTCAGTGCCAAGCTGTAGTAAAGGTTCACGGGGTCTTTCCGTCTAGCCGCGGGTACACAGCATCTTCACTGCGATTTCAATTTCACTGAGTCTCGGGTGGAGACAGCGTGGCCATGGTTACACCATTCGTGCAGGTCGGAACTTACCCGACAAGGAATTTCGCTACCTTAGGACCGTTATAGTTACGGCCGCCGTTTACCGGGGCTTCGATCAAGAGCTTCTCCCTAAGGATAACCCCATCAATTAACCTTCCGGCACCGGGCAGGTGTCACACCGTATACGTCATCTTGCGATTTTGCACAGTGCTGTGTTTTTAATAAACAGTCCCAGCCACCTGGTCACTGCGGCTCCCGTCCGCTTAGAGAGCAAGTCTCATCACAGATAGGAGCGTACCTTCTCCCGAAGTTACGGTACGATTTTGCCTAGTTCCTTCACCCGAGTTCTCTCAAGCGCCTTAGTATTCTCTACCTGACCACCTGTGTCGGTTTGGGGTACGATTCCATATAATCTGAAGCTTAGAGGCTTTTCCTGGAAGTATGGCATCAACAACTTCATCACCGTAGTGACTCGTCTCGTGTCTCAGTCTTAACAGCAACCCGGATTTACCTAAGTCGCCAACCTACTCACTTTCACATAGACTACCAACGCTATGCTTGTTTAGCCTGCTCCGTCCCCCCATCGCAATTATATCGAGTACAGAAATATTAATCTGTTTCCCATCGACTACGCCTTTCGGCCTCGCCTTAGGGGTCGACTTACCCTACCC
>NZ_JADYWE010000008.1 GCF_015864955.1 Salinibacterium sp. NK8237
CTTTCGTGTTTGCAGAGTGCTGTGTTTTTAATAAACAGTTGCAGCAGCCTGGTATCTGCGACTGTCAACAGCTCAAGGAGCAAGTCCTATCACCATCAACAGCGTACCTTCTCCCGAAGTTACGGTACCATTTTGCCTAGTTCCTTCAGCAGAGTTCTCTCAAGCGCCTTGGTATTCTCTACCTGATCACCTGTGTCGGTTTAGGGTACGATTCGTTTATAACTATTGCTTAGAAGCTTTTCCTGGAAGCATGGTATTTGCCACTTCGCTGTACAAGTACAGCTTGCTATCAGATCTCAGCCATGTAGTAGCCCGGATTTACCTAAGCCACAAGCCTACATCCTTTCACCTGGACAACCAACGCCAGGCTGACATAACCTTCTCCGTCCCTCCATCGCATTATAAACAAGTATCAGAATATTAACTGATTTCCCATCGACTACGCCTTTCGGCCTCGCCTTAGGGGTCGACTCACCCAGCCCCGATTAACGTTGGACTGGAACCCTTGATCTTCCGGCGTGCGAGCTTTTCACTCGCATTATCGTTACTCACGTCAGCATTCGCTCTTGTGATACCTCCAGCATGCCTTACGACACACCTTCACAGGCTTACACAACGCTCCCCTACCACTTGAAAACAAATTCAAATCCGCAG
>NZ_JADYWE010000009.1 GCF_015864955.1 Salinibacterium sp. NK8237
CAAGTGTTTTTTCTTCCTCTTTAACATTTTTTAAGTTTGCACTTCGGCTCAAATAAGGGTTATCTGTTCGACGTTTTCTTGGGTCATTTGGGTCGCTCAACTTAAAATTAAGATTCATAACCGTTTGAAAGGCATCAACTCGCTTCATATCGGCTGCATAGTAGAAGGGCTGCAACCTCTTGCCGCTTCGCAACTCTTGGTTTGGTATCAGGAAATTTAGCTCTAGACGCTCATTTTTATCGGTGTGCTGTACCCATAAAATATTGTAGTTATCAGGGAATAGACCTGCAAACAGCACTTTCTCAAAGTTGTCCATGATTTTCGATTTTACGTCATCTGTAATGTCTTGATAACTCTCCTCAAATGAAAGACAACCTGATGTATATCGTCTAGCATAGTCAGTTGAATTGATAAGCTCTTTCGTAATTTCGGGATTACCACGCAAAACGGTAGCTCCCTTTCTATATCTTTCATTAGTAGCTTCTTCTCCAACTCCTTTATTAATAACTTCATTAATAGCTTCCTCTCCAGCTCCTTCCTTACC
>NZ_JADYWE010000010.1 GCF_015864955.1 Salinibacterium sp. NK8237
AGGCAAATTACCCGACAGAGAAGCTATACGTGAAGCGTTAAAAAGCCAAGGGTATGAGATAACAAGGGTTACGAAGCAGTCAATTAGCATTAAAAGCCCGAAATTCGATAAAAATATAAGGTTAGATGACCCTATTTTCAGCGAGGACTTTCGAGCGTTCGACTACATTCCAGTAGGAGTTGCAAAAAAAGAAAGGGATTATGAGGGTAACAAGGGCATAATATTTGAAGAAGCCAGTAAGGTACTAAAGAAAGGGCTTGAAATAAAGCGTGAATATCACGCAGAGCGATTTAAAGATGCTCTCGCACCTGAACCTATGGATTTGGATTTGGACGTATCAGAGCCAACACAGGCTCATATAAGCGAACCTGCCAAACAAGTGCCAAGATCAAACGTTCTTAGTAGTCAAAGCTTGGACTACTAAGAACGGGGTTATTTTTGTTTATTGGCGTTGTAATGCTCTATTTTGGCTAGGTAATAGCTCATTGGACGCTTACTAAAC